>NZ_LS992155.1 GCF_900239975.1 Chlamydia poikilotherma
TTGCAACTTTAGGTGGTAGACTTTGCAACTTTAGGTGGTAGACTTTGCAACTTTAGGTGGTAGACTTTGCAACTTTAGGTGGTAGACTTTTGGTTAAAAAAAACTTAGACTGCGCAGGACTTGTACATTACAAAATATTGAGACTGAGTATGAGCGGTTTGAGTCACTATCATAAGAGTAGATTATTTCTAACAGTCCTAGAAGCGGCTAATGTATGGTTGGCCACTTTATCTCCTATTACAAAAAAGAATTACGCCTCAGGAATTAAATTCCTAATCTCCAATAATATATTAGATGGTTCTATGAAATTGGAGAACTTAGTGTGTTTCGATCATTGTGATGCTCTGAACAAGATAAAGTCATTAACTTATACTTGTACAGGTAAGACTGTTTCAGAAGCATCAAAACAAGCTAGGGCAGCTTGTTATATTTCTTTTACTAAATTTCTTTATCGATTGACCAAAGGGCTTATTAAACAGGCTAGTCCTTCTAGAGACTTTGGTAACTCTACATTTTATAAAATTAGAGACAAGGTTAAAACAGAATTTATTTCTAAGAAAGAATGGTTAGTGTTTTTTGATTCGCTAAAAAGAATTAGCTTTAGAGACTATCTGATAGGCAAATTGATTATTCAAGGAGTTAGGAAATTAAACGAAGTAATTTCTTTAAGAACTGACGATATATCTTTTGTTCAGAATCAAGTTACTTTCAAGGTTAAAAAACGACAAAACAGGTATCAAGAAGTCAAAGTAAGTTACCCGAATTTCTTAATGCAGGAGTTGCGAGATTATCTTGGAAATAGAGAAGGCTGGGTTTTTGTTTCTGGAGAAGGACAACAAGTAGCAATCAATCAAGTTTATTATTATTTCAAATTGGCTGAACATGATATTAATTCTCCAATTAAAGTCACACCCCATGTTTTAAGGGCTAGTGCTTTAGCTTATTTGAAAAAAATGGGATTTGCTGATCAAGAAATAATGAGAGTATCTTGCTTATCTTCCGCTCAAATGCTATCAGCATACGATACAGGTAAGACTGACAATTTAACGTCGCAATTACCATTAATATTTTAATATAATTTTAATTATACAGGATATAGTGCTGCGAGAATTAATTTGATGTTTTTTCAAAGTGGAAATTGATAATTTCCACTTTATGATTAAATCAGAGACACTTTTTTTGATGCATTTTCAGACGTTGTGGATTTATCATAGGCGTATATCATCTTTGAAGACGAATGACCCGTTACTTTCATGATGTCAGAGTCTGAGCAACCCATTTTTTTGTATTCAGTTACAGCTGTAGCCCTTAAAACATGGGGTGTGACTTTAAACGATATATTTGCTTTTATTCCAGCTTTAGCGAAAGTCCCTGCTAGTTGTTTTAATCCAACACTTTTCCCATTTTTAGTTATAAAAACCAATCCCAACCTATTTCCCACATAATCACTCATTAATTTCATGAATCGTTGTGGGTAGGTTATGATGGTTATTTTGGACACACCCCTACTTTTGTTTTGATCAAAAGATATAGTCCCATTTTCGAATGAAATCTTATCTGTAGTGATGGATAAAGCCTCTGTCACACGCTTTGCACCTTGGAGAATAGTCTGAGCGATTAACCAATCTCTATGATTGATTTTTTCTAAAGCCTCTAAAAACGTGATTCTTTCAACCTTGTTCATAGCATTTGTTTTGACCAGGTCTCTAATTTTATAAAACGTTTTGTTAGATTCTTGATTTGATGGTTGAGCTATAGAAATCAAACCAGATGTTGCTCGGTTTAAGAATTTTGTTAGGGATATATAGCATGCTGCGCGCACTTGTTTTGTTCCCTCTGACCAAGGAACTATTTTCATGGGAACTTGTTTTATTGAATCCAAGATAATATTGTGGTTCACCAGAGCGAATTCTTGTAGGGATATTTTTAGAGAAACTAAACCTATTTTCTCTAATGCTAGGATAGATCCTTTATAAGATCTGGCTGTATGATTGTTTAAGCAAGATAACCACACAAAAACAGCTTCAGAAAGTGGGATATCTCTTAATCCTTCCCAAATACGTTCATTTTTAATAGAAAGAAATTCCTGATGCGATAGGTTGCTTCGGTAAACTTTATTCCCAAACATTGTATCTAAGCCTTTATGCAGTGAATTGTCTTTACGCACACACAACCTCATGATATAAGTTATGAATTTTACCTGATTATTTCCATAATCAAGTAAATTATATTACCTTTATGAAATCCTTAAAGGAATTTCTGGATGTCTTATGATAAAACAATCTGAAGAAGAAAAAGAGCTCTTAGATGTTGAATTTTTTGTTCTAGGACAAGCTGTGAACTATCTGGAACATGCCCATACAGTTGTTCGTAGATTATCAGAGAATCATTTTAAATTAGAAAATCATAAGAACATATTTTTGCTTATACGCGACATATTAAGAGATAGAGATACGATTTCAATCTCTTTGATTTGGGAAGAGATTAAGAGAAGAAATTTAGATAAACGAATGGATGTTTCGTATCTAATACACATGTCTCAAAATGCGGATATACCTATAGATTTAGATCATCATATTGACTTTTTACATGAAAAACACGTTAACAACCTCTTAAAAGAGTTTCTAGATTCATCTTTTCAAGATTTCACAAGGTATCCAAATAGGCGTTCGCCATACACACTTATAGACCAATTCAAAGAGCGTTTAGATAATATTCACAAAAAAACCTCATATCCTAGACGGAAGAATATAGGGAAAACGGTTTATGATATTTTTTCATTAGGCGATGACGGGAAAAATAGTGTTATATCTCAAATACGACATAGATACGACTATAGATCAAGGCACCAAATTGATTATGTTGACGGATTACCTACAGGATATTTACCTATAGACGAGAATAGCATTATATTATCAAAAGGGAATTTTGTTGTTGTTGCTGCAAGACCTGCTATGGGGAAAACTGCTTTTGCTATAGATATAGCTCTTAATCTTGTCCTAGAGCAACAGAAGGCTGTAGGGTTTATTTCATTAGAAATGAGCCCAAATCAGATTGTAGAACGTGTTGTATCAAATTTAAGCGAAATTTCGTGTGAGCAATTAAAAAGAGGTAATTTCTCTAGAGATGTCTTATCCAAAATAGAAGATATCGGTAAAAGACTGCAAGGAACACACTTCTTTATATGCGATAATAAAAGTACGGATTTAAACGCATTAATTGATCAAGCCCGAGAATTAAAAGAAAGTCAGGGTATAGACGCTCTATTCATAGATTATTTACAACTAATAGGCTCTAACAAAAAAGCTGAAAATCGACAGAATGAGATTGCTGAAATCTCAAGGCAGTTGAGAAAACTAGCGGGTGAGTTGCAGATTCCTGTTGTATGTTTATCTCAACTGTCAAGAAAAGTCGAAGATCGTGGGGATAAAAGACCAATGTTATCTGATCTCAGAGACAGCGGTCAGATAGAACAGGATGCGGACGTGATATTGTTCTTACATAGAAAAGATTACTACTCTCAAGAAGCGACAAAAGGACTTTCAGAGATTATAATTGGGAAAAATAGACACGGCTCTGTGTTTTCAACCAACTTAAAATTTAATTCATCTACAGGAAAATTTTCAGTTCAGAAAGAAGCATGGTGAGATCAGAAAATCAAATAATTAAAAGTTCCCTACATTTAGAGAACCAGAAGTTTGGCAGAAAACCCCAGCTATCGGAAGATCAACTTGAGTTGTTTTCTAGTGTCTGCACAGAATCCAAAATCGAAGTAATAGGATTAGATTTACAACCTTCACATTATCACGCTTTAGCTGCTATTCAAAAACTCTTAACTGCTACAAACTATAGAGGAAATTTAGAAGGATCCTATTTATCTAGAGAAACGAATACATTCAAGTTTGAAGGCACAATCCCAAGGATTAAATTTACTAAAGCAGAATATTTAGAAGCTTATGGGGTGAAAAAATACAAGACTTCGAGAAATAAGAATGAATTTGGTGGTAAAGAAGCTCTAATAGCTCTTGAAGCTTTATATCATCTAGGAAATGAACCTTATTTAATAGTTGCCACAAGAAAACGTTGGAATAAAGGAGAAGAAGTCGTTGACCGTTATCAAACATTTTCCCCCATTTTACGTATCTGTGAAGGTTGGGAGGGACTAACTCCAAAAGAAAATAAAGCCTTGGATGAAGAACCTTTTCTTAATCTGGTTTCTAAAAAACATAAAGGGTTTATCATAGAACCATGCCCTATCATTGTAGATCAAATTGATTCCTATTTTGTTTTAAAGCCCGCAAATATGTACCAGGAAATAAAACTAAGATTTCCAAACGCTTCAAAATTCACATATACATTCATAGACTGGATCGTCAGTACTGCAACAAGAAAGAAAATGAATAGCTCAGGGTTAAAAGAGTGGCCTGATAAAATAGAAATAGGTTTTGAAAACCTATCTTACACATTAAGAATGAATCGGTATATTACTTCGAGGAATTGGAAAAAGATAGAATCTGCCATCAATAGGTGTATTGAGATAGCTATAGAACTGAAGTGGTTAAATAAACATGAAAGAATTCAAGGTAAAACTATTTCTAAAAAAGAAGTGTTTTATTTAAATAAAAACAAATTTCAACAAATTTCAACAAACAAAACAATTCAAAACACAACAAACAATAATTAATTGTTGATAGTCAAAAAAAATTAAATTAAAACTCAAATAAAAAGAGTTTTAATTATGGGTAATTCTGGTTTTTACTTAAACAACAACCAAAACTGTGTATTCGCAGACAATATTAAAGTTGGTCAAATGCAAAGCCCTTTGCAAGATCAACAACTTATACTTGGAACGACCTCTACACCAACAGCAGCGAAAATAATCGCAAAAGAAGGACTTAAAGTAGATATCACAACTACGAATAATACGGACACTTCGATAGACCTATCAGTAGATCCTGATGCTTTATCGAAGCTAATCTTAGATCGAATACAGAAGGAATTAGTAGATGCTATTATTGAAAATATAACGAACAGCTTGATACAAGAAGTTATAGATAAAATAGTCTCAGATCCAACTCTAGCCTTAACAAAAGCTTTCAAGAACTTCTCTATATCAGACAAGATTCAATGTAATGGTTTATTCACAAAAACTAATATTAGTACTCTTCTCGGTGGTACTGAAATTGGTAAATTTACAATTACACCAGATAATACTGATAGTATGTTCCTAATTTCTGCTGATATCATAGCCTCTAGAATGGAAGGAAATGTTGTCCTAGCCTTAGTAAGGGAAGGTGATTCCGGTCCTTGTGCAATTAGCTATGGTTATTCATCTGGTATTCCTAATGTTTGTTCTTTAAGAACAGCTGTCAGCAATTCTGGAACAACTCCAGTTACATTCTCGTTAAGAGTAGGTGGAATGGAAAGTGGTGTAGTTTGGGTTAATGCATTAGCAAATGGGGATTCAATTTTAGGAACAACAACAACATCGAATATATCATTTTTAGAAGTCAAACAACAAACAAACGGTTAATAAAAGTTATTAAATAATCTGATTAAAATATATTTTTGTTGGATATTTTTTTGTAGTTTTATATGAAAAAATCATACGTCTATTTACTGGAGAGATTATGAATGATAAACAGAATATGACTAACGATTTTATCAAAATTGTGAAAGATGTTGAGAAAGATTTCCCAGAACTAGATATCAAGATGAAAGTGCATAAGGAAAAGATTACTTTTTTGAATTCTCCTTTAGAATTGTACCACAAAAGTATATCCGTTATTCTAAACCTACTCAATCAAATACAAACATCTTTAGGTTTGTTCCCCGACTCTCCTATAGTCGAACAGATGGAACATAATAATTTGAAGCTGAAAAAAGCCTTGATCATGTTGATTTTATCAAGAAAAGATATGTTCTCAACAGCTGAATAAATTAACATCTACTCTAACGTTGGAGTAAGTGTGAAAACACTAGCATTTTGTTCTTTTAAAGGTGGTACTGGGAAAACAACCCTGTCCCTTAATATTGGTAGTAATCTTGCTCAAATAAGTAAGAAAAGGGTTTTGCTTGTGGATTTAGATCCACAAGCAAACCTGACTACAGGTCTCGGGATTCAGATCCATGACGAATATGGTCTTAACGAAGTCTTAAGAAGTTCTAACGATATCAAAGAAGCTATTCACAAAACAAAGATAGAAAATCTTGATATTATTCCTTCATCTGTCCTTGTGGAAGATTTTAGGGGGTTGAACAAAGATGTAGGCTTGTCAGTTAATCATTTGTGTTTAGCTCTGCAAAATGTTCAAAGTCAATATGATATATGTATTCTAGATACTCCGCCAAGTCTAGGCACCCTTACTCAGGAAGCCTTTCTAGCTAGCCAGCATTTAGTTGTGTGTTTAACACCTGAACCTTTTTCTATAATCGGTTTGCAGAAAATAAAAGAATTCTGTTCAACAATTGCGAATGATTTAGACATACTAGGAATAGTATTTTCATTTTGGGATGAAAGAAACTCAACGAATTCTACGTACACTGATATCATAGAGACAATTTATGAAGGCAAAATCTTATCTAATAAAGTGCGTAGGGATATTACTGTTAGCAGATCTTTATTGAAGGAAAGTCCAGTAATAAATGTTTACCCAAACTCCAGGGCATCTCAGGATATTTTAAACTTAACTAAAGAAATAGAAAACAAACTGTTCTTCAACAAAAAATTAGTTCAGGAAACTCTGTGAGTAAATTAGTAAAAGAAGCGTCTGCATTTTTTCAAAAAAATCAAGAGAACACAAGAAAGGAATTCCACAAAAAAGAATTCGCGATGGATGTTTTTTCGGTCTCTCTAAGCGAAGATGAAAAAGAACAAATAGAGAGTTTGATTGTCAGCAAACATAGTGTTTTTGATGATACATGTAGTCGTGGACTAGCTTCTATCAAACTATTAACAGGACAAATCAAATCCATACAAAAACAACATGTTCTTTTGATCGGAGAAAAAATTTATAAAGTTAGAGATATTTTAAGAGGTATGAATTCACCTGAGACAACATTTTCAGCATGGATAAATTTTGTTTTTCACACGAAATCTTCAGCTTATAATGCTTTAGGGTATTACGAATTATTTATAAGTCTTCCAGATAAAAACACGAAGTCTTTGTTTCAATCAATACCATATAAAACAGCTTATCTATTAGCCTCTAGAAAAGGATCTGTTAAAGATAAAGTTAAGGTCCTGGGTAAAATCTATGGCATGTCAAATACATCAGCTATTGATGTCTTAAATAAGTTTCTTCCTTCCTTGAGAACTTCTCAAACAGAAAGACTGACTAATTGTGAAGATAAGAATAAAGAATTATCCGAAAAATTAATGGAAATTCTAAAGACAATATGTTCTGGATTGGAATTATCCGAATATAACAAAAACTTGTTACAGCAGCTTTTTGAGAAGACTTTGCAGGTTAATTCCAGATGCTGACCTCAATCAGCAGCAAGTAAAAAGTATTAATATACTTTTTAAAGAATTTAAACCCAAAAAACTCCGAGAGAAA